>NZ_OZ245853.1:0-2500 GCF_965229025.1 Devosia sp. | reverse complement strand
CCGCTGGTTGCTGCCGAGCTTGTCGCGGTTAGCGATATGGAAGTTCCAATAGAGGAAGTTGAACGGGCAAGCCGACGGACCCGTCTTTACCCTCGGGTCATAGCGGCACGCGCCGCAGTAGTCGGACATCCGGTCGATATAGGCGCCAGAGGCCGCGTAGGGTTTCGAGGCAAGGACCCCGCCATCCGCAAAGAGCGCCATGCCGTGCACATTGGGCAGTTCGACCCATTCGAACGCATCGATGTAAACCCCGAGATACCAGGCCTCGACCTCGGGGGGATTGAGCCCGGCCAGCAACGCGAAGTTGCCCGTAATCATCAGCCGCTGGATATGGTGCGCGTAGGCATGCTGCCTGGTGTCACGAACGGTCGAGGCGACGCAGTTCATCTCCGTCTCCCCCGACCAGAAGAACCACGGCAACGGCCGGCCGGCAGCGAGATGATTGCTTTGCCGGTAACGCGGCATGAGGTGGAAATAGAGCCCGCGGACATACTCGCGCCAGCCCAGGATCTGGCGCACGAAGCCTTCGACCGCGTTGATCGGCGCGCGCCCGGCGACCCACTCGGCGACCGCGGCGTTGCAGACCTCGCGCGCCGTGAGCAATCCAACATTGAGATAGGGTGAAATGATCGAATGATAGAGGAAGGGCTCGCCGGCCTTCATCGCGTCCTGGTAGTCGCCGAACTCCGGCAGGCACTCGCTAAGGAAATGGGCGAGGGCATCGAGGGCGCCGGCGCGTGTTACAGCCCAGCCGAAAGGCTCGAGGTCGCCGAAGTGCTGGGAGAAGTGGCGATCAACGAGGTCGATCACCTCGCGGGTGATCGCATCTGGCGCGAAGCGGAGGCGAGGCGGAGCGCGTTTGCCCTTGGGTAGCGCCTTGCGATTTTCGGTATCGAAGTTCCAGGCGCCGCCGGCGGGCTTTCCGTCCTCCATCAGGAGGCCGGTTCGCTTACGCATCTCGCGGTAGAAGTGCTCCATGCGGAAGAGTTTCCGGTCCTGCGCCCAGGCGGCGAACGCTTCGCGTGAACAGAGAAAGCGGTCGTCTGCACGGATGAGGACGGGAAGATCGAGGTCAGACTGCCAGTTGCGCATAAGATCCAGAACGCGCCACTCGCCGGGCTCGGTGACAATCACGCGCTGCGGCTTGTGACGGGCGACGGCACGCCGCAGCTCACCAGTGAAATCACCACAGTTGCCCTCGTCCTCGAAATGGACATAGTCCACCGGAAAGCCGTGCTCACGCAGCGTCACAGCAAAATGCCGCATTGCGGCGAGGACGAAGGCGATCTTCTGCCTGTGCTTGTTGACGTAGATCGCCTCGGCGCGCACCTCGACCATCAGCACCAGGTCGAGGGCAGGATCGAATCCCGCGAGAGCGCTGAGATCCTCACTCAACTGGTCGCCGAGGATCAGGACGAGGTTTCTGATAGCCACACGTAACCTCTCAGCGTTCGCATAGCCTTGTTACGAGGCGAACTGCTGTAAGGTTCAGATGAGAGTGGCAGGATGAAGGGAGCGAGCTGCCAATGGCCTCTGGCTTGTCGCGTGACGCCGTTCCCCTGCCCCCCTTAGACGCGAAAACCCCCGGGGCTTTCGCCACGGGGGTTTGAGTGTTTCGGTTTCGTAAATGAGACGTATGTTTTTGGCAGACCTGGCAGCGACCTACTCTCCCAAGTCTTGAGACTTAGTACCATCGGCGCAAAGGGATTTAACGGTCGAGTTCGGGATGGGATCGGGTTCTGAGGCCCTCGCAATTACCACCAGATCGGCGAAAAACACACGGGTGAATTTTGGTTTGGTTTTTTGATCTGAACGATTGTTTTCGTTCTTCGCAGTTTTGAACTGCGGGCATGAACTAATGAGAACGATCAAGCCAATCGAGCTATTAGTACCAGTCAGCTTCACACCTTACGGCGCTTCCACATCTGGCCTATCAACGTGGTGGTCTTCCACGGCTCTCAAGGGAATACTCGTTTTGAAGGAGGCTTCCTGCTTAGATGCTTTCAGCAGTTATCCCGTCCGAATATAGCTACCCTGCAATGCGGCTGGCGCCACAACAGGTCCACCAGAGATTCGTCCAACCCGGTCCTCTCGTACTAGGGTCAGCTCTTCTCAATATTCCTACACCCACGGCAGATAGGGACCGAACTGTCTCACGACGTTCTGAACCCAGCTCACGTACCACTTTAAATGGCGAACAGCCATACCCTTGGGACCTGCTCCAGCCCCAGGATGTGATGAGCCGACATCGAGGTGCCAAACACTGCCGTCGATATGGACTCTTGGGCAGTATCAGCCTGTTATCCCCAGAGTACCTTTTATTCGTTGAGCGATGGCCCTTCCACGCGGGACCACCGGATCACTATGACCGACTTTCGTCTCTGCTCGACTTGTCAGTCTCGCAGTCAGGCAGGCTTATGCCATTGCACTCAGCGACCGATTTCCGACCGGTCTGAGCCCACCATCGCGCGCCTCCGTTACTCTTTGGGAGGCGACCGCC